>NZ_JBDFMO010000002.1:0-31634 GCF_047238305.1 Bacillus jepli
CGATATAGCTTAATAGATATTGAGTTTATAAGGTTTTTTGGAGCTTTGTGTAAAATTTGTGTAAAATGATTTGATTTGGATGTGTAAATTGAAGCTGGTGAATAGTATTTCACCTACTTTTTTATTAGAACCATAAATAGTATTTATTAGCAGACTGCTAATGTCTAACATACTTACTTCTTAAAACTTTGTTAAAAAGTTGTAAGTTTCCATAATCTAAATGTCTGGTGTGCTGATTGTAGACAATATTTTCTTAGTTTAGCTGTTCACCCCTAGCTTCTTTTATGCTTCCATTCACTGTTCTTTAATAAAAAATTATATTCTTTTCCATACATCAACCCACATTTTTGGTTGTTTCTTAATAAATCTAGCCTTTGTTTTCCTACTTGCCCGTTTTAATATTTTGGAGTATTTTTTCTTTTCTTTATCAGTTAGACTAGCTAACTCATCTTCTAATCTTTTTCTAAACTCTATGTCTTCTTCTTTTTCCTCATCGGTTAAAAGCTCGTACAATTCTTCCTCAGTTATCTCAATATACACCAAACCCACTCCTAAATTTTCAAGTTTTAATTCTACTATATTCTTTCAGAGACTTTGGTAGAACCATTAAAAAGTAGTTTTGTATTTGGAGGATTTTAGGATACAGGCAACCATTCCTATTTTTAAAATTCTTCTCACACTGAGTTAATAAAATTATAGGTACCAACCCTGTCAATCTTGTTCCCGTAATTTAATCTAGTTAAATTGCGTAAAATAAGTGTAATTCAGTTTAATTTATATGAGTTTTATTAAGATTCGAATTCAGCTAAATAAAATAAGTTAAACTCAAAAAAATAAGTATGTTAACAATTGTGTTAGCAAAATGGTTAGCAGGTGGTCTGTTATATCATTAAGTAAAACTTAATATAAATTTTTGGATAGGAAACAGCTTAATGTTACCTATCCTTTTTTAATTACTTAATTATGAAATGAGAAACTTTCTTTTACTATGTCTCACTTTTTGTCTGTATTATAACCTTACAATCTATGAAGTTCATCTTTTGGATTATCCATTGATAAACTATTAATAAATTTTATACCGCCTAAAAAGGTGCTTCCCGGAAATATATTTGTTTAAGAAAGTGCTTAGAGGTTCAGAAGTAATCATTATTAAAATTGTGACCATTTCTCCGTTCTCAAGTATTCATTTTTGTGACCATTCATAATTGTATTCAGCTGTATATTTAATCTCGATAAATATCCACAATTAAATTGAAAGGGAGTTGATGAAGTTCCTCGTTCTGATTAATAATTTTTAATTGTTTATTGTTGGTGTCTATATAGTGAACATTACCATTAATAAATTCGAAACAACCAAACTGCTTGTTATATACTTTAAAGGTTAAAGTAAGGTTATACTCCATCGCTTCAGCTACAATCTCATTCATCTCTACTATCTTTTGCACATCTATAAGTGGTTGTTTCTCCCTCAGGTCTTCACGCTCACTGTCTTTAAGTAATTTTATTTGTTCCGGGATAAAGAAGCCCTGCCATTTCATAATTCCTCTATCTCTAATCACAATGCATCCCTCCATATTGATATTATATGCGAATGTACGTTCTGTTAACACTTTTTTATTTAGTAAACGTTAATACTTTCTTATTAATTCACATATAACGTATATTATGGTGGAGGGTTTCTCCTAAATTAATAGATAAAAGACAAAAAATGCTTAGAGTTTTTACACTCTAAGCATTTTTTGTGAATAAGTAAAACTTAGCTGGAGAAGATTATCAAACGGTCGAATTCAGATAGCCTAAATATTAGGCCCCTGCAATCTCCTCAGCATTTCGATTAATATCATCAATGGTTTGTATGATTTTTCTTACATCACTAAGGTTATCCTGAAATAACTCTGATATACTACCAAGTGAACGAAACGGATCTTCTTGTAATACCTGCTTTTCGAGCATTCCATTTTTAACTACATAATCGATAATTAGTTTAACAAACTTAATTTGATTTACATTTAGTCTTTCTTCTGATAAAAATTCAGAAAAAGCTTCATTTGCAGCCTGTTGGTCTAAACCAACTATTTGTCTAACCAACTTAGTAATAGGAGTTTCACCAAACTCTTTTTTATAATCTTCTTGTGTTCCAAGTTCTTTCCACAAGATTTCTTCAAGAGTTTGAACATCTTGGACAGTTAAAGACTTATTATTCCTTAATTTATAGATAGCAATTTGGTCTTGATGTTCTTTTAAATATTGGCTAACCTTCTTACGATAATTTTGAAGGTTATTGGCTCCATAAATAGGGGCATTATCCTCGTCAATAACTGTAAACACATCACTAAAGTTTGTAAAATAATCCTTTTGATGCTCTTTTTCTAAAAACTTAACAAGCTCCCGTATTGCTTCCCTAACTTCTTCTAACTCGAAAATATCGGCTTCTTCCCAAAATTCATCCGATTGAACCTTATTTATTATATCCCTCTTCGCATTGATTTGAGGAATAGTACCGATTTGTGAAAGTTGTTCTGCCGTTTTGACTACACTTTTTATTGGCTTTCCAGCATTCCTTGCAGTTAATTTAGCAAGCTCAATTGAATACATAATATTATCAAAGCGTTTCGCAAGTTCATCGTCTGCAATTGGAATAATTAATGGGGCAAGATGTCCTTGAATCTCACTGACATTTGAAACAGAAAGTGCCTGCCAATTTGCACGGTTTTTATATTTATGCACATACTGTAAGTGCATTCTTACCCGGAAGTTATCCTCGTTAAGCCTACTAATTTCTTGATGTACATCTTCGACTAAATCATTTCTGTGTTGGATAAATTTATCCTCTTGATATTCTAAGGCTTGCAGCTCCTTAATAATATCTACCTTAAGGTTAAAAATACGTTCGGTTAAGCCTATAGAAACAGTTCCTTCAATCCCTTTTTGGTTTGTACGGAAAAACTCAAAATTCCTCAAATAATCAAAGATTAAGAAGTATTTTTTATCCTCACCTATTCCAAACAAATCCGGGCATAGACGCGTTCCTCTGCCAATCATTTGCCAAAACTTTGATTTAGAACGGACCTTTTTAAAAAATACTAAGTTGACTACCTCTGGAATATCTACACCGGTATCTAGCATATCTACAGAAACTGCAATCTGCGGGTATTTTTCTTTAGTTGAAAAGTCATCTATAAGTGTTTGGACATAATTAACACTAAAGTCAATTTGAGCTGCAAATTTCCCGTTATATTCCGGATATACGGCATTAAAACGCTCAACAATTCGTTTAGCGTGCTTTGAATTATTTGCAAAAATAATGGTCTTCCCGAGCTTGTCTCCACCTTCAACCTTGATCCCGTTTTCCATTAAATCATTTAGTACTTGGTCAATTGTATTATCATTAAATAACCACTGATTAACGGCTGAACTACTTATTTCTTCACCTTCCTCATCATCGAATGTTTCTTCAAATTGCTCTTTTTCTTCATCCGTTAGATCATCATAACGCAATCCATCATCTAAGATTTTTGATGTTGATTCTTTTGTTCGATATTCAACGAGGAATTTATCTTTAACAGCTTGTTCAAGCTCGTAGGCATAGGTTGGAGCACCTGTTTCTAAACCGAATATATCATAAGTATTCTTATCGATTTCATCCTTTGGTGTTGCAGTTAATCCAAGTAAAATTCCATCAAAGTAATCAAAAATAGCTCGATACTTTTTATAAATAGACCGGTGTGACTCGTCTATTATGATCAAGTCAAAGTGCCCAACGGTGAATAGCTTATTACCATCTTTTCGTTTTGTATCATCTATAGCGTTCATCATTGTTGGATAGGTGGAGAATACCATTCTACTTAATTCTGGGTTATCTCTGTTATCCAACAAGTTACACAATGTCATATTAGGAAGTAGGTTATTAAAGTTCTTTTTAGCTTGAAGAACAAGTGCAGTTCTATCTGCTAAAAACAACACGTTTTTAACCCAATTGTGACGAACCAAAACATCTACCAGGGAAACAGCAGTCCTAGTTTTACCACTACCTGTTGCCATTACAAGCAATGCTTTTCGCTGCTTTGAAGTTAATGTTTCACAAACAGAAAGAATAGCTTCCTTTTGATAATAACGATTTGTAATTTCATCCTTAATTTCAATATCTTTTAACGGCCTTTGAATGGTCCGGCGATCAATTAATCGCTGAAGATCTGCCTTTGTATAGAATCCTGAGACTTTTCTCTCAGGATAGAATGTATCATCCCATAGGCGTGTATCAAAACCATTGGTAAAGAAAATAATCGGTCTTTGTCCGTGCATTTGTTCAATGCAATCTGCATAAAGTTTTGCTTGCTGCTTTCCCCTGTTTACCTCGACAGAAGTTTTCTTAGCTTCCACTACTGCGATTGGTTTGCCGTTATCCCCTAGCAAGACATAATCAACAAATCCAATCCCTTGATTGTTTGGCATTCCAGTAACTTGATATTCCTCAATAACGTCCCTTCGGAATTCCCAACCTGCTAATTTCATTTCCAAATCAATGTATATTTTCCTTGTATCATACTCCGAAATTTCATCAACTTGGAAATTATATTTTTCTGTATTTGCTACACGTGTCTCCATAAGTTTCTTTCGAAGGCTTTCGTTTTCCTTCATTATCTCTTCCAGTTTCCGATCCTTGGAGCTCAACTTTTTATATAGTTCTTTGTATTCTTCGGGACGTTTACGTGGCTCTCCTCCACTTAAAAGAAGCCCCTCATTAAATTCAGATTCAGCATAATCTTCCGAATAGCAGTAATCTATCCAATCTACGAATTGATAAAGATTATGTAAAGCTAATACAGCTTCATCTCTAGAAATCGTGGAGTTGGTATGAACAGCTACATTTCCAAGTTTTATAATATACTTCAACATCGGAAACAACTTTTCATCAATTACATTTAGAAAAGTACGTTCGTGTATCAAACTTGATAAATTATCCTGGTAAGGTAATTTCAACTCACTATCCGAACTGTAAAGCCATTTGACAGTCAACTCCAAAGCACGACGCGTTAAAATTGCACAGGTAGCAGGACTAACCTGAAGGCTCTTCTCAGCCTCCAAACAAGCATTGGAAAAGCTATTAAATTGAGGCTTCTTGACAATAAAATTAAAGTTGTTTAACAAACTTATCCCTCCTGGACTTCGTAATTCCAGTAAAATCTAAGTTGTTTTCAAAAGAACTTTGCATAATAGCTTGATAGGTGTTTTTTAACTGGAGTAAACTTTTTTGTAATAACTCTTTTTCCAATAATATTTTTTGAAAAAGTATTGAAAATTCATTTTGCTCTTCTATAGGTGGAACAATAAATTGAATTTCTTCAAATTTACTCTTTGATACTAGCCCTTTCATTCCGTCAGTTGAAGCCTGTTGAACAAGCTTTTTAGCTACTACAAATTGATAATATAAAAAGTGAGTGTTAACTTTATTAGAAGGTGTAATTGCATTAATTTGTTGATTGAAAGATACATCTCTGTCCGCAATTGCAGCACTTCCTATGCTTTCCCGAGAACCCGCTATACAAGTCACAAGAATAGATCCTTCTTTTGCAATCCTACCTTTTTCAGCACCCTTTTCAGATAAATATTCTTGGGCAACTGTTAGAAAATCGAAAGGGGTATTAATGTTATCTGATTTAATCCATTCTATATAATCACCGTAATATTCTTCTTTTTTCCTAGAAGGAGTATTACCTGTTTTAATTTCCCCAAGTTCCTTTAATGGATATTTTTTGTATTTGTTATCTTTACTTAACGGATCTCCAAACATTTCATAAAAAATACTTCTTGTTAGGTTATTAAGTATTTTAATTTGCTCAGACCGCTTACTAATCAATCCGAAAGACGTATCAAGTAATTTTACGACTTTCTTTTGCGTTTCTATATTAGGTAACTTTATTTCTATTTCATTAAGATACTTTTCTAGCTTTAAATTAATAATCCCAGTTGTTTTATTTTGATATTTCTCCACGGTTCTTATCTTATGTTGATAATATAAGAAATAAAATAAATATTTACTATCAACTCTTTCTTTATTTGGTCTTAAAGTGCTTGTAAAATTATTGCAAAGATAAATATCATTGTCATCAATATCAAAATATACTACCCTTCCAACTGGTTGTTGAGGAGATCCCCCAGACTTTTCAATTATTATATCTCCTTTTTTCAGTTGTTTTTGAATCACCTTTTTATCTTCAATATCTCTATATGCAAGGCCCTTACTTAAGTCAAGTATGCCTACATTTGTAAAGTTAGTAGTTCTAATAACCTTAACTTGATTCTTACCATCTGGTTCATTTCCCCACTCACCACTTTGTACCCCATCAAGCAAATCAATAACTTTAAAACTTCTCACTTAACATTGCCTCCAAATCAGAGATTCCTTCATTTATTTCTAATTCTATATTTTTCAATCTATTAAGAAGTACAGCAGGATTTTCATATTCTATTTTTTCATATTCAACTTCTTTGTAATTTACAATTGAAAGATCATAGTTCTTTTCTCTAATTTCTTCAACAGATACTAAAAATGATTGATCATAACGACTTCTTTCTTTTTCATTGTGTAATTGATTAAATCTATTTAATATATCAGGAATATCATTATCGCCAATTGGCTGCCTTTTATCATCTAAAGAATAACCATCAGCCTTCATATTGTAGAACCATACATTATCTGTTCCACCTGAACCGGTTTTTGTAAAAATTATTACAGCTGTAGATACAGAAGCATAAGGTTTAAATACTCCAGCTGGCATTGTAATAATTGCTTCGAGTTTATGATTATCCACAATTTCTTTCCTTATCGCTTTATGAGCATTTGAGCTTCCAAAAAGGACGCCATCTGGAACGATTGATGCACAACGCCCACCCTTTTTAAGCATACGTATAAATAATGCTAAGAATAGAAGTTCGGTTTTCTTAGTTTTTGTCACTTTTAACAAGTCATCTGAAACGGATTCATAGTCTAACGATCCCTTAAATGGCGGATTTGCAAGGACCAGAGTGTATTTTTCGTTATCTTTATTTTGTTCAGATAAACTATCCCGGTAAGCAATATTTGGGTTATCTACACCGTGTAGCATCATATTCATTGCTCCAATTCGAAGCATTGTATTATCCATTTCAAATCCGTGAAACATTCTTTGATTGAAATGTTCTTTTAATCCTTGAACTAGAAACATATCGCTATGATTTTCTTTTAAGTACTCCCCAGAGGATACGAGAAATCCTGCTGAACCAGCAGCAGGGTCAACAATTATATCTTCAGGTATTGGTTTCATTAAACGAACTATCATATCAATAATATGTCTAGGTGTTCTAAATTGTCCATTTGTTCCAGCTGTTGCAAGTTTTGAAAGTAAGTATTCGTAGAGATCTCCTAATGTATCTTTTTCACCAGTTTTATTAGTTGATTGTATTAAACCATTTATCCCAGCAACAACTCTTGCAAGCAATGATGGAGTTGGTATTACAAAAATAGCGTCTTTCATAAATTTGGAGTAAACTGATTCTTTTCCACCCATCTCCTTAATAAAAGGAAAGACTTCCTTTGTTATTACATCATACATTTGCTCTGGACCCATATTAGAGAAAATTGACCAACGTAACTGAGGTTGGTCTTCTGGAAATAATCCTACATATGGAATTCCTAATAATTCCGCATCCATTTCTTTTTCTTTCTCTTTGTCATCTAAACTTTTTATATACAAAAGATATGTAAACTGCTCAATAACAGTTAAAGGATTGGTAATTCCACCAGTCCAGAATGTTTCCCAAATTTTATCTACCTTGTTTCTTAATTCACCTGTAATCATCTTTGCACCTCAACTTACAATATTTATTTAATGATTCTTATTACCTAGATTATACTACATAAATAATATTAAAAAATTTGATAACAAATTTTAATAAACTTTTTGTTTGTGAATAATTTATTGTGTATTAAAATGAGTTGTGTTTTCCTATTTAATTTACTTTACCGGGTGGTTTAACTGGCTATATGATAAGATTTTAATAGTTCATATTAAGAAAGGTTGGAGAAGCTTTGAATAAGAAGATAAAATCACCTTTGATTACAGCCCTAAAAGAAGCACTTTCTAACGTTTTCTGGTATAAATATCAACTAAAAAATTTCTTAATCCATTGTATTAGTAATCCCAGTATCCTTACTGAATTAAATTGGAATGATTATAAGAGAAACATTGTATCGGAATTAGTTGACTACTTAGTTGAAAACCAAGAAATGTCAGATATACTTACATTGATAGAAAAATTAATCAGATTTGATGATTTCACTCATTTAGAAAATCTAGATGGCGGTAAATACAAAGCGATTAAGGCAAAAGAAACAGTCAAAACCTTAAAAAAAATTGCTTTACATACAAATTAAGTGTAAAACATAGGAAAGATGCTATAAAATATCGGTTAAACCACGATTAAAATAAAATGACATATAAAATAAAGTTATCCCCATTTCCACATTACAGTATTTTAGTTCACTTATTTCGTCAAATCACCATAGGTATGGTGAGATCAATCCCAAAAGCTTTTAGGGGAAGGGGTGCAGTACAACCCCTGACCTTCTTTTTTTAAATATAAATGAAAAATACACCAATATAAGTAAAGAAACGAATTAAAATGGTACCAATTATTTTGTAAAAAGAATTACATCCCACGAAGGTTTTTAATTTGGTGTTTCCTCTTATTTAGAGCTAACCATAGAATCAATGCGTGAATAAAAATCTAATAAATATATTCCGGTTCCAAGGTTCCAAGTTCTTGGGTAAAACCAATTCTTATATTAGATATTTGGGAGATATGTCTTTTTTATTTTATTTACTTTTTACTTGGAAACTTGGAACTCTAGAACCTAAAACAGCAAAGCTAATAGTAGCAAGGGTTGAAAGCTTATTATTGGGTTCCAAAGTGGTTCCGGGGTTTATTGAATGGTTCCAGATAGAGTTCAACAAGAAGCTAGATTTTCGGCCTATTTCAGAAGCACAACAACTACAATATCGTTAAACAGCAAAAAAAGTTGGAACTTATGACCAGAGTATTGGAATCTTTGGTCGATTCTTGGAACCAAGTTGGAACCGAATTTATAAGTAATTTTAATATTGGGTACAAAAAAAGAGTGATTACCACTCATTTTTTTGTATATGATTGATCCCAAAAATAGCCTGGAAGCTAGTTTTACCTAGTTTCTTTTTCTTTTTTATATACCCCATTATGGCTAGTCGTTTATAAAAAGTTATTTTAGTTATCTCTTTTGCTTTTGAATCAGCTCTATATCTATCGAAACTGAAAAATAAATCTTCGGCTTTGGTATATAAAGCTTCATTACCTTTTTCAAATTCACACTCATCATTTAAAAATTGTTGAATAATATCACTTTCTTCAAACCAATTATTAATAGCTTCTGTAATAGCCGGAGTAACACTAAACCATTTTGTTTGTTGAATTCGTTTAATACCTTGGATTGCTTTATTGAATAAACCTGCTAATTCTGTTTCTGAAGTGATCTCACTAATAATATCAGCGTTCTGCTTGTTTGATTCAATAGGTTTCGTTATTGGTAGAATGATAGTTCTTCGTCTCATCCCATCCGAAAAATCAGATAGCGTTGGTAATGAGTTCATTGAAAAGGTGATTTTTGCATAATTTTTAAATTGAACAGGCTTTAAGTATTTTCTATTAGCCGAGATTAAATCATCACCGGTTAAATTTTTTAATAATCCGGGTTTATCCATATATTTTGGTTCTATGTCTGCACATAAATTCGATGATTTCGTATACAATTCTGATGCAGCGAAAGCATCATTCATTAAAACGTCAAGTGACACCCCGGCGACATTTTGCTGCCCCACAAATATAGTGAGAAGGTCGATTAATTTTGATTTCCCTGCACCACCTGTCCCATTTAAAAATAGGAAACACTGTGGCCAATATTGTCTTACTAATTGAAATCCAAACCACTCATATATAAAGTCTAAGTGTTCTTCTCCCACTAGACTTTTCAAGAATCTTTCTATTTGAGGACAATCTGCTTCAGGAATGAACTTTATGTTATCGTGTTTAGTCTGGATGTAATCTTTAGGATCATAGATAGGCTTAAATTCATCTGTTTTGAGATTATATGTACCGTTCTTTATAGCAATTAAGTATGGATTTGATTTTTCAAACGGGTCAAATTCATTGTTTTTATGAAACTTATTTTCTAATTGAAAAAGTGTTTCAGTTATAACAGATTTACTAGAGTCAAATCCTAATTTATTAATCATATAAGTTATCAGATGTTGTTGAGCATAATCTCTCCATATCCCAATGTTTTCATCAAAATACTTATAATGTTTGTTGTTTTTAAATATTTGAACCTCTGATGCAATTTCGTCAGCGAGTAAGACGTGATTAATTACTGCTTTACCACTATTAGAATAGCTTAACCAGTTGGGTAATATTGTTTTCTTTATTTCTACTACATTTGATGATTTCAAATTTCTCACACTCTTTCCCAAATTAAAAGGTTGTTTTTAATAGAAGAAGTGTGAAGTTTTATCCGAAATATCAGCCTATTCCATAATATTTCCGTAATTGTAATTATTTATTTTATAAAGGATTACTTGATAAATTCTAAAATAATAGTAATATACAATAAAAAGAACTTAATAAGTAATACTCTTTTTTCTCTAGTCAAGAAAAAGGTTAGGATACAACTTCAAACTTTCAATAAAATCACTTACTTTGGTCGGTCAAGTGATTTTTTTCGTCTTCTTTTGTGTTTATATAATTATTTCTGTAAATTGTATTGCTGCTTTTTTGGCTTTAAAGATTCTAATAAATCTTCAATCATTTTTTTGTCCATTTCGCTATCAAATTTACCCATTATCATTTGTAGCTCATCTGATATTCTCCCATATCGAATTTGATGACCTCTTATTGGGCTTTTTGATGGCCTTCCTATCTTTTTCAAACAGATCACCGCCTTTTTTAAACATATAATAATTTTCATCGATAAAAAGTCAACTCCTTGTACAATTTATTTTTTATCGCTATTGTTCACGGGTGCTAGCTCGAATATATCCGAATAAATCTTCAGGATTTATTTGTTCTGGTATTGCTTCTTTTTGGTTTTTCATTTTCAATTCTTCCTCCAATAGAAAAAGTTCTGTAGTAAATAATTATGGAGCACTATTTTGGGACACATTGAGAACTCAATACTACGTTTGGCCTTTGACAGGAAACTAGTTTCAATAGCTATTACCCTATTGGTACTAAACTTATATTCTTTTAATTATTTATTTTCAAGAGAACTTAAATAAAATTATTAAATAGTATTTTTCCACGAAAAAATCATATAAAAAAAAGCGTACCTATAAAGGCACGCTCTCAATTTTTCTATAAATATTACAAGTTTGTTCAAAGACTTCTATATATTCTTTATTCCAAATGTAAAGTGCTCTATTAAAAAAGGTATCATCGTCATTTATTTTAATAGTCATTAGGAAGTACTATCTCAATGGATTCACCTTCATTAAGAGAAAGACTGTTTACCTCTATTTCTTCTTTATCATTATACTTGTATTTAAATTTCATTAATATTGAAACGGTAACGTCATCATCAAGTTCTGTGTTAACAATTTCCTGATACAAATACTTTCCCTCTTCTTTATCATAATATGAATTGGAATAGTCTACATAAGAGATATTAGCAAAGAATGAAACGCTCGCATTGAATGCAATTGTTGCAGTTTCCTCTTCCTCTTCATCAACTTCAATTATATAAGGATCTTCGTCTAATTCAATTGACTGCACATCAACTTTTTCAATATCTCCATCCTCGCCAATCAAAATAAACCCGTGTTCCTCAAACTGGTCTTTTACGAAGGATTCAATTTTATCATAATTAGTATCATAAACTGATATGATAAATTTATGCTTATAGTTGTGAATCTTTATTAAACTATCAAATAAGGATTCAAGAGAAGGTTCATAAACTAAAGTATAACTCTCTTCACAGTAATTTTTGAGATCACCATCATCACTTACAATAAATACTTCTTCGTTTTGCTGCTCAAACCAATTTTCAAGAGCCACTAATGAAAAAGCATCAGGAAATTCATCCCTCTTCTTTTTGCTAAAAGGAGGACTACCTTTGAAATACATTTTGAATATAAAGGCTGGAGAAACATCGTCAACTGAAATCACTTCTACACTTGCATCCACTAAGAATTGTTTGAATTGTTTTATTAGATCATTAAATATTTGATCTAATTTTTCTCCAATATCAAAAGTATTACTGTATTCACTTAAATTCTTTAATATTTTTGCATCTTTGGAAAATTTAGTATGACTGTTTTTTATCTTCTCATATACTTGTTCATAAATTTTGGATTCCACTTCATTTATTACGATGTCTGTTAAATATATTGAAATTAGTCCATCCTCTGAAGCGTTAACAAGTCTCTTAAATAAATCATTTTGAAGGTTAAAATTCTTCTGTACAAATACTTGTGTATCTATAAAAACATTGGTCACTTCATAACTCCTTCCCTAGTCGGTTATTCATTTTATTTCTCTCTTTAATTGGTATATCATTTCTACATATCATTCTCTTTTAAACAACTTACATTTAGGATTTTTATATTCTTATTTTTTTCCACGATTTTATATAGAGTAAAAATTCTAAAGTATGCTTCGTTTGTGAACAAGACTATTTATGTGATTTTAGCATATTTTCCCTTATCAATACACTAAAAGCAATGTGACTACTAAAGTGAAATCCAATGCTTTTAGTGCGTTGATTTTATATATACTTATTTCTATGCGAGTACCTTTAAAAGGTACAGCTTAATGTTGCTACACTTTTTTTGTCTCACTATTATAATTGTATAGCTACAATATATATACATTGCAATGCAAATTTAATAAGCAGGATTTAACACTTTGATATTATAATAAATTTCTATTTTCAAGTGCTTCCCTTAAACAATCGTTAACAATCTTAGATTGAATATTTCTCCGACCGCCACCTTCTTGTTTAACTAAATCAGTTAAAACATAATAAATATCTTCTTCAAAATAGATTCCCTTATAAAACTTTTTGTGGTCCTTTTTTCCAACAGACAGTGAATCTAATACATTACTTCTGTTTCTTTTGCTATCAAATTTGCTAGTATTTTTATGATTAACTATACTGTCATTTTTGCCTTCATCTTTACTTTCCTGTTTTTTTTTATTTTTGTTTTTGTCTTCCATAACTTTCTTTTCTGGATCAAGTTCATCCATAATATCAGTAAATATTCCACTCTGTTCGGTCATAATCGAATAATCTCCTGTGTTAAATTAGAATAAATCCCTTTTAATTTATTCCATTTTTTGGACAGTACCACCGGCACTTGTTCCTCCAAAATGGAGTTTGCACCGGTTATTGTTTGGGGTATTTTTGAAGTAGCTAATGGAATATCTAAACGTGTTGTAACCACTTGAATATCTTGTAAAAACTTTCTATGAATTTTAGATCTTGAATCATATTTTGTTACAACTATGCTATTGATTTTAAGACTGGGGTTATAAATACTTCTAACTTCTTGGATTGCTTTAATAGTATCAACAATAGAAACCATTCCATATCCTTCGGCTTGGAATGGAATAATTATTTCATCACTGGCAACCATTACTTGTAATGTAGCAAAGTTCATCGACGGTGCACAATCGCAAACTACAAAATTGTATTCCTCTTTAATCATATTAATTGCATTTTTTAAATCCTTTACAGAACGACCATCTTTTTTAATAAAACTATTCATCCCTTTTCCCGCTGGTATTATATCTAAATTTTCTCTAACTTTAATAATTGATTCTCTTATATCATTACCATTCGCTAAGCAATCAAACAATGTATGTTTAATATCAGAATTTCTCACCCCAAATGTAACTGCCACGTTTGATTGACCATCAGTATCAATTACCAAAGTTCGAAATTTTTTTGATAACTCAGCTGAAATATTAACGCAAAGGGTTGTTTTCAAAATTCCGCCCTTTGCTGAAACAACTGAATAAATTTTTGTCATTATTATATCCCCTTTACCAATAAATTTGAAAGTAATCCTGCAATCAATTTGCTAGCAATTTTACCTTCAAAAATTTAATTAAGTAAAAAGTTTAATATTCCTTATAAAAAATTGTTAGATAATATAATTTGCTATCAAAACTAATAATAAAATTGTAAGCAAAATTAATAATTAACCCTTTGAATTTAAAAATCACCAGCTATGTTGAGCTCAAATCATTAAACAAACTTTTATAATAAAAATTTTAAACGAAGTTAATTTGATAATAATTACATATGAAATAAGGAGGTGCTATCGCACAGATTTAATGCTTTTTAGGGAAATAGATTGTCCAGACTGTAGCGGATCTGGTTACGATTTTGGAGATGGAGGCCAATGTGATAACAGTGGAGGATTTGGTGAAATTGAAATTCTACTAGTACTCTTGAACTTTTAAAATTAAAAATGTTATCATAAGATATCAGGTTTTGGAAACCTAAAACTAATCGTAAAATCTATGCTTGTAAACAACTAATAAAGTGTTCTAAAAATACACTCCGAGTCGGAGTGTATTTTTTAAATTGTCCATTTTTATAAGTTTAATCAAGATTAATCTTTATAACATAGAAGAATTACTTTTCATTTTTTAAATTTCTTTTACCTCAAAAGAGAAGAACACTTCTTTTTCATCTCCACCCGCCTTACTTATAGTTCTAATACCACTCACTTGAAGAGAATATCTATTTTCAAAACAAGTACCAACTATATCTTCATACTTAATATGAATTAATAGCTTTGGCATTTCATTAAAACTTGCAGGTATTGGGTGTAAATAAATTATTAAATTATATAATATTAGAAAAACAGATGGAATTTTTATTTTTCTAGTACCGTTAAATTCTTCACGGCTAATGAAAATAAACCCCTGGTCATCAAAGTTTTCAATTCTAAATAATTCGTTAATCAGTCTTTTTGTTGAAGGAGTAAAGTGGATACCGTTAATCATAAGTGCTTTAGTGTTGTTCAGGATAACGTGATCACATATTTGAAGATCAAAATCGGACCTTACTGACCGCTTAGATAAAATTTCAATGAATGAGTGCAAATTTTCAAGGTGAATATCAATACTAACATTCTTAGCTGTACCCTTCCCAATATTAACTAAATTGAGACTAGATCCATAATATGTAGAACTATCTGATAAATCATATTCTTTAGTATCCCAGTTAATCAGAAATGGTGGATAATTAGTATCTAGGATGAAGTTTACTTCTTTACTTTCAACAACAAGTAAAGGCTCTAATGCTCTTTTATTACTCTCACTTTGTTCTTTCAAAGAATTTTTTGCTATATTAGTACTAAAAAGAGCTGCAAATGCTGCACCTACTGTAGCTATCATAGTAAATAATGAAACTAAAAAAGTAGCTTGATCATATACATTCATAAATCTCTCCCTCACATCTTTGATGCTTTTTAACGCTATGCCGTCTGTTTTCCCGCTTTTCGGCAGAGTCATTACCTTATTCTTTTTAAAAATAATAGTTTTTATTTTTTCTCCTGGCAAATAAAATATAATTGTTACGGGTACCACTTTTTTTAAAATAGCTTCCCCAATATAGCTAGGAAGCTATTTTATAAATTTAAATTTTTCCACCCCTCTTACATTTATACTCTCTATATCTGAAATAAAACCCACACTATATCTTGCTCTAGTAGTAGCAACATAAAATTTAGCTAAAGTAATGTCGTCTAAATTCATTTGTCCAGTTTTTAAATAATGCTCCATTTTCTTAGTTGGTTTTATAAGTACTCGTTCGAACGTTAATCCCTTTGATTCGCCAAAATTTATTGCTCGATCAATTTTGGTTCTTGAATCATACCTTAGGACCTGTGGTTTGAACTTTTCAATATAATCACTTACGTCTTTGGATTTAATAATAAAAAGGCCATCGTGACCAGTTAATTTGGTATTCATAGATTTGGTTGGTGGTAAATTTGCAAAAAGATTATCAGAAAAATCGCAAATAGCCTGATTACATCTATGATTTATATATAAATAATCAATTTGACATCGCTTTCTTTTTTCTTGCTCCTGAAAAAAATCGATTATATTTATTCCTCTATATTTTTTATATTTAGGAGAATTTGTTGTTGAATACGTTGCTTGCCTTATGTCTCCTACTAAAACCATATTAATTCTCGAATGAAAGAAAATAAGAAAAATATCTAAATCATAGCCTGACATATCTTGTACTTCGTCTATAAAAATAGAATCATAAATTTCTTCCAATCTCCTAATTACTTTCCCATTACTTTTTTCGATGCATTGAATTGCGAAATCTGAAATTCTGTCTTTATCTATTTCATTTTTTTCATTTATATAGTAACCTTTTATGTTAGCCTTCTTAATATAATAATTTGCCGGTTTTTCTCTAAAAAAAATAGAGTCAATCCTTTTTTCAGGATAGACAAAATTTTGATATGGTCTTACCCAATCTGATAGTAAAAACGAATACCAGGTTTTAACTTCAACATTTGCCGGTAAATAGCCATTAATTTCAACAAATTTCTTTATTATTTCTTCTTTATTTTTATTTGTATAAGTAACAATTAACAATTTTTCTGTATTACGTCTAATGGACTCCTGTACCAAATAAGTTGTTTTACCAGATCCCGCAGCAGCAATGATAATTTTATTTTTTAATTGCATCTAATATATACCTCGGCATTTTAATAGATTCATCTGCCTCAAATATCTTCAAAGCACAATTTGTTTTATTATTTATCATATATTGTGTTAGACGCTCATCATCATATTCTGGGTGTCCTAAAATTTTCTTTAAAACACTTGTGTCATCTTTATTTGCTTTTACGATTTGAGGTTCTAATGTATTATAATTTGTGTCCGTATCATAGCAAATTGTTACGAATTCATTATCTAGATATCCTTCATACTTATGAGTAATATTCTTCTCTATATCCCCATCGTTATCTGTTATTACATATATTTTTTTCTTTAATCCTATAGATAAATCGAGAAATCTTTTAAAGGAAAGAGCATCAACACAAAATATGTCTACCCCCTCTTCTATCGGTAACTTGTTATGTAAGTCTTTATATGCTCTTTGAACAATTAATTCATCAGATGGCCCTTCAACTAAAATGACTTTTTCACATAAAATAATTCTTAATGTGTCATAACCTGGTAATTTCATAAAAAATTTTTTAGTATCTTCCTCGAGATCGTTAAATGTAATTACACTTTTGTTCGAGTGGAGCAAAATCATTTTACTAATATCCAATTTATTTAATACAAAACTACTATGTGTTGTTAAAATTACCTGTTTTTCCGCGTTTTTTTCTTTTATGCTAGAAATCAATTTATTCATATTTGCGTAAGAAAGATGATTTTCCGGCTCTTCAATCATTACTAGGCTTGTAGTATTATTGTTAGACTCTAGAGCCATTTTCATTTTAATCGAGCTTTGCTCACCTTTACCTATAAAGTCAAATGGAACATCATCTAAATAAGATGTAATAATTGTATCCCAATTGTTTTTTTGTGAAATGTCTACAGATATACTTAAGCTCTTATCTGTAATGTCACCCTTTTTTGAGTTTAATTTCTCATTTATTTCCTGAATAGATGTAATAGCTGCAAACGATTCTTTTAATTGCCTATAATTCAATGCTAATTCCGTTTTTTCTCGAACCTCAAGTGTATCTTGAATTATCTTATATATATATCTATCCGTCCCATTTTGTAACTTTATTGTTGAAGTATCTATAAGGGCAGAATTAAAAGGTATACTTCTATAAGTTATGGAATTGTTAGCAAATGAATACCAATTAAAAGTATAGTATTCTATTGGTATTGTCTTTACTTTACTTTCATCTTCGATATAACTCTTATATTCTTCTTCAAAAGATGGATCAAATTCAATTGATAGATATACCCCCGGACAGTCGGTACCTTCTGTATTGTTTGTCCCTTTTAAAGAACTGTATAAATTATCAGAATCATTAAAATATGCTTCAATTAAAATAGCTGGTAAAGGAGTAGGCTTTTTTGCCTTTATTCCTTCGATATATTCTGCAATTACACTCGTATTAAAAATATAGGGCGTTATTTCATTCGAAATGTGTCTATTGTTAAGTTGGCAAGTTAATACTAGATTTATTGCTTCAAGTAATGTTGATTTACCTGAATCATTATCACCAATAATAATATTTACATCTGTATTAAAATCTAACGAAAAATCCATATATGACTTATAATTTTTTAGTACGACCTTTGACAGCATTTTAGTTCTCCCCCTTTTTTCTACATTTTCCTACAATTTAAATATTACCATATTAACCCATTAAAGGTATCCCTTACTAAAAAACGTTAAACAAAAAAGATAATGTTTTTTATACAAAATCCTTTTTTATGTGTAAAATCACATTGTTTCTTACCTTATCAAAGGAGGGTTTCTATGAAAATTTTTGACTTACAAGAAGTTCAAGATATGGAACAAGAAGAATTATTAGAGGAGACAATAAAATCAATTTTTAATACTAAACCTATAAATTTACTATTAAAGGAAATGGATGAACTTGTTTGTAAAATGCCAGTTAAAGCAGATTTCGAAAAGATTAAGGAATACATCGAGTTTCAAAATAAAGAAGAAGTTTTTGAAGTTATTGTTCCAATATTTGACGAAAGAAAATTACCGGAATTTCAAGTTCGTTTGTTTAGAAAGGATGTCAATGATTGTTTTCCAGAACGTGGTTATTTTATTTCTGGAAACTCTAAACTAATAGTTAATCCATTGGGATTAATAAAGATAGAAATGAATGGACTGCCTATTACTCGAGTGGGTTCAGATTTTAGATTTACCCGACCTTCATATGATACAAAAGAAAAGGGATATAGGGAATATTTATATTTTTACTTTGATTATGATACAAAACAATATATTAACGTGTATTCGGATAAATTAGAGGAGTGTAAACGCAAAATGACACTGAATCCAAAAGCTGTAAAAGACTATCACGAAACCGTACAGGAATACATAAAACGGGAAGCATTATTAGATAAGATCATCAAGCGTATCTATCCCTTATCATTGTCTTATTTACGGCGATTAGAGAAATGGAGTAAAGGTAAATATGGGAATGGTGGATTAACTATTGGATCGGTTACAACTTATCTTAATGAATATCAAAAATTTATCACACAAGATATGGTTAAAAATTTGAAAATAAAATTGATTTATTCAAATGTAACAGTTAGAGAATACAAGGAGCTCATAGAAAAGAAAGCGAGACTTGAAGGTTTAATCCAAACTGCTATCGACGGATTAGAGGAAATTAAGAGTATTTATTCTCTGACAGAAGAAAATTCCAATAGCTATGTTCTAAATATAAACTCTTTTTTTGAAAGAGAAAAAGAAATAACTAAACAGATTGAAGATGAAATTATTCCAGAACTTGAACGTTTCAAAGGAGTTCGGCCAACTGAATTCCCTTCACTTGGTCTAAATAAAATGAAAGTTTTAACAGGTTATGTAGGTTACGATTTAGATACTAACGAAGTATTTCCAACCATTATGCAACTACAAAGACGTACCTCTTTAACGAAAGAAAAAGAAGATCTTCGTTCTGAAGAGGAATATATTTCAAATTTAATTTCATATCTAAAGGTATTAGAAAAACAACAGGAATAGCCCTGTTGTTTTTTTCGCCCATAATAAGCTTTTTAGAATTATAATATTTTCAGAACCTTTCATATTCACAATTGAAGTGAATTAATCGCTTTATAGAAAGGCCGATATAACAAGACTATAAAAATAAAAGAATATGACGAATATCGATTGTCATAATTTAATCCGCAATAAACCTCTACTCTTAAACGTTAAGACAAAAGCTCTTCAAGAACCAATAACGGTAAGAAGACACGGCACAAAAGCAGAGAAAACTTATAAATTTAAGGGAGTGATATGTAGAAAAATTAAGCAACAAACTGCTAATGTAGCGTTAAGAAAAAGTCCTTCGAGAAAATAAAGTAAAACGGATCCCATAAGTGGTAAGAAGGTACGATATCAGTAGCAGTAGCAAGATAAAAACTAAATATTTAAAAGGAGAAATCAAATGTCAATTTTATTAGATGGTTAAACCACAAGGAAAGGTAATTCAGTATATTAAAAAATCTTATGTTAGAAGTACCAAATTTTTATCGTGGACAGGTAAAACTGGGTCACACCATTGCAGTAATTGTACGAAGATGAGCTTTACTGGAAAAAAGTTTGTTTTAGTAAAAAAATTTGGGAAAATGGCTTTTTTCGCGTGCATAAATATGGAGAACAACTCTTTTTTTTTGCACAATTATTGGCTCGAGATGATTAAAAAAGCTAGTAATACCAACAGTTTCGTTGGTATTACTAGCTTTTTTAGGTTTCAAAGATTGGAAACAGCGTAAGCGATTTTCCATTCTTTGAAACCGGTGACTCTGAAGGCACGAAAGAGGCACAGGAAAATGCTCGGGAACCGTGCATTTTCAATGTTTTTAGGGCACCTCTACCTTCTGTAGAATGAGGAGTGAATGAGCTTTAGCTCATTCGTCCGATATTCGGAATGAAGGTAGAGGTGCATATAATTTAGATTTTTCTTTGTTATGGATCCAGTGCTATTCCAGACCAACTATCCCCGATTGTTGCTACCGCAACAGTCGAGTGCACTCGACTTCGGAGATAAGTTTGCTGTTTGCTATGAAAAAAGTTGGACAAAAAATTCGGCTTTTAATTGCATTTTTAAAAAGGCATTTATAATAAGAGAAATTTAAGAGGCATCGGAGGTGATAATAATGGCCAAAAAAATAGAGTTTAGTGTAGAAGATATCAAAAAACTTGAACGAGCAGTAAGTAAGAGGCCGCAATTTAAGACAAGCACGGGATATACCGGAAATAGCAAATCCGTTAAAGAGCGGAAGAAGAACAAAAACCAAAAAAAAGAATATTCAAAGAAACAGCGAGGAATTGAACATTTAACAAGAGATCAAAGAAGAAATTTATGGAGATTACAAAATCAATTGGATCAGATGTTTCAAAAAAACAGCCATATTACTAGAAAAGAAGATGGAAAATTAACAAAAAAAGATATGAAAAAAGGGTTAGGTGCTGATGGAATACATAGTATTAATACATATAAAGATTACTTTAAAAAAATAAGATCATTTTTTATTTATTGTGTGGAACATTATGATGTTAAAAGTATAGGTGGACTTAAGACGAAAATGATCTATGAATATATCGAATATAATATTGATAAGGGGCTTTCTCCGAAGACAATCGGTGACTACATCACTCCACTTAAAAAAATGACTGAGTTTGGTATAAAAGATAATATTAAATCAATGAAAAAATTTATGCCAGATAACAAAAGACTTAGAGAAGTAATACCTCAATATAAAAGAAAAGATTACAAAAGAGGAAAAAAATATGATATTAAACACGTTCAAATAATAGCAAAACAAGCAGATTTACATTTTAGCAAGCTGCATCGTTTAGCTGTTGAAATACTCGGCTATTCTGGGCCACGTATAGACGAATTTGTAAAAATTAAATGGAGACATTTTGATTTTGAAAATAATCGGGTATATCTGACCGATGATAATATGACCAAAGGTGCTCGCCCTCGTTTTGTTCCAGTTCCGGAGAAAACAATGGAATTAGCAAAACAATTATACAATCTTGGGTTAATTAAAGATGATAATCAGAGAATTTGGGGAAGTAAAATGAGCCATCAAGATGTTCGTGAGTTCATTAAAGAGTGTGCAAGATTAGGAAAAACACGCTACAGTGGTGTCCACGATTTTCGAAGATCGGCAATAAAATACCAGATTTCCCGTATGGAAAAACTTATGCATAAAGGCCTATTAACCAAGGAGATGCTGGTAAATATGATTATGGACCACGTAAATGTTGATCCTAGGTTAAATTCTCCAAAAACTGCTTATAAAAAAGATAGTAAAGGAAAATTTGTTCGTATGAAAACTAAAAACGGAAGATGGGTTAAAGTGCCACAAAGAGATAAAAACGGAAATGTTGTTAAATACATTCCCTTTGTTCAGGAAGACCTCTTAAAACGCAGGAAAGACTACCTTATTGATGCTTATCTTGCACAGGTACTTGGGCATACAAGATCAGATATCCAGGCCGTTTATACCGATGAAGAAGCTGTAGAGAAAAAGAAATCATTGACGAAGGAATCTACTAATTAAATCCCAAGCAAATTTAACTAAACTAACCCGTTGAATAATAAGGTACGGACATCGCACTTTTACTTAAATAGCTTGCATCTTCTAAATATTCTTACCTTAACTAACTGACCTTTTTGCTGAATAAGTAAAGGGAACATTGCTGCAATCCCCTTCTTAAACTCTTGCACCCGTTACTTTAGTGTGAAAAATGTGAGTAAAAGTGATGTTTTATACAGATTCCCGGTAATAAATTTCAGTATAATCGCAATGTAAGTGATTACAAAAATAGGAGAGTGGTTTTAATGTTCCGTTTAGAGTTCGTTAATTGTTTTACCCAGGAGGTACTGCGACACGCTGAGTATGAGAACAAAGACAAGAAATATGTAAATGAGATGTTAGGTACACTTAGAAGTGCTAAGGAGGATATGATCATTTTTGATAATGCTATGAATCCTTTTACTGCACGTTATTTAACACATTTAGTAGTTTGCGAAAATGACGTAAAGACTTATAGGGTGTTATTCAAGGTTAAGAAGTCTAATAAAGTAGTGCGATCATAGCAGAGGTTGTCCAACCTTTACATATAATTTAGATAGCAGACGGCAATCAAGCTTATACCCGTCCACTCTGTTATCCCCTTCTAGCTTAGAATAACTTCTTTTCCTGTAGTGGTTAATGAATCAAGTGCCTGCTAGTCGTGTGGGCTGGTTGAGGATGACGAAATCGATTATAAACATTTTCCGATATATAAAGGACCGTTACTATCCCCCATCCCCTTACTTCCATATCCATTACACAAACCAGGCCTCACCCGTTCCATTTTCAATCCACAAATATCTTCATTTTCGCAATATTTTTGTTACAATGGAATGTGGAATAATGTTAAAGTAGGTGAAATTATGTCGCAATTTGTTTCTCGATTAGATAATCATCCTTTTAATACACACCTTGACTCTCTTCTATCTCGACTCGAGGAAGCAAAGGAATTAGTGGAATTAAGTGAAAATGAATTTGATACCATTAATCGCATTGAGGAAGTTTACAAAATTGTTCAAGTTCGAATCCGCTCAGTTGACCCAGCATTACTTTCAAAAAACGTTTTAGATGGAATAAATAACAATACAAGTGAAATTCATAATCAGTTATCCGCAGTCATCCAAAACCATAATAACAGGAACATATCACAAAAAACTATTCATATTAATCGAATTAATGATTTATTAGAAAGTGTTACAATTCAAATCACTCAAATATTCCAACCACTTGTTCCTTCAGAGGTTGAAGCATTAAAAGAGAGTATTGTATCTACTCGTCAATCTTTATCACAACATAATAGATATATTAAGGAAGAATATGAAGAGTTCAGCACAGTAAAACAAGGAATTACAGATGAAATAACTGAGCTTTCAAGCAGACTTTCTACTATTGAAGAGCAAGTCGATAATGCAGTGGAAAATGCAACCGAACAATTAAAAGACTTTGAACGTATGTTTTCTGAAAAACAACAAGAACGTACTGAACAGTTTTCAGACTTCAAAACTGATATGACGGAAACATTTACAGATGAGTTAAACTCTATGAAAGAGACGTATTCGCAAAAAATAAAAGAAGTTGAAGATGAATTAGCAAACTTTAAAACAAGACTTGATTCTCGTCTGGATGAACATAATCAGGATGTTCAAGCCGCTAAAGATGAATTGTACAAACTGATTGAAGTAGCTGGTAACGATGTAATGTCTGATGGGTATGCAAAGTACGCAAACAAAGCAGCTCGTAGCAAGTTAATTTGGCAGATTGTTTCATTTCTATGTTTGCTTGGATTAGTTGGTGCTGCATACTCCATTATTCCAAGTCTTGAAGGCGAAACTTTCAGTTGGGCAAAGCTTGCAGCAAGATCGCTGTTAACTATTTCAGTAGGTGCACTTTCCGGATTTACAATCAGACAAGCACATTTAGCTCATTTGGAAGAACAACGTAATCGTGATTTACAATTAAAGCTCGGTTCGATCGAACCATATTTAAAGAATTTCTCACCAGAAAAACGTAATGAAATAAAAGAAAAATTAGTTACTGATTACTTTTCTCGAGACTCTTCTTTAAGCAGTGGTAATAATAATCAAATTGAATCTATAGCGGTTCAACAACAAGCCGAACAAACCCAAACAACTTTATAGTTGTATTTGCACCGCAATATGCGGTGTTTTTTAAAATTAATATAGCTCAGTAGTTACTACTGAGCTATATCTTTTGATTATTTATAATACCTTATTCAACTAAAGCTACCCGTTAGTGAAATAACTACATCAACAAAAGCCATTCACATAACTACAAATTTTGGGTAATTTCTCCTTCACCCCAACCATTGATTATTGTAAGCTATTATTCCTAATATTGCTCCAACCGCTGAACCAATCACTAACCATATTTTTTTTAATTCCTTTTGATTTTTGTTAGTTGCACCCAATCTCAGTTCCTCCTAATTTAAAATGATTTAATTTAATTTACGGAATAGGTTAGGTAAAAGTTTCATTTTTTAACTAACCTGCCCCGTTAGTTGAATAACTTCAACAAAAAGGTGCATTAATCCTTCTTGGATCAACGCAACCTTTAGTTCAATACTTTTTAATTAATATTTAATATGGTAATTTATCACCTGACACTCTTTCTCCCTCAATATTAATATAACTTATGCCAAATTTATGTACTATCTTTGCAATACCGTTATCGAACGGTTCAACAGCTCTACTTTCAGCTGGTATAATAATATCCCCACTAGTGTCCATATAACCCCAGAAACCCATTCTTTTTACAGGGCATAATCCTTCAGAATATTCCTTAACGTCTGTTATGCTTTTTGGCAAGGTTAGTACAGTTTTATTACTTTTATCAATAAATTTCCAAATGCTAAATGGTCCCTCTTTAACAGTAGCTATCCCCTCATCTATAAAAGAGTTAACTCTATAATAAGAAGGTTTTATTACAAAATTACCTTTTTTATCAATAAATCCTTTCTTATCTTTATGAAGACGATCAGGATTGGACACACCAGCAACACCATTTTTAAAATCTAATCCAAATAGGTGGTCGGAACTAATTTCATTCAAATCAGTATCAATATATTTAATCCTATATAGTAACCCTTTTTTAACACGTGGTTGGTACCTTAATCTAGCAATTCCATCCGAGAACCCTAAAAATTCTTCATTTGAATTTAACGGAAAGTGTAGTGAGGGATTTAATAATTCTCCATTTTCACTAATAAATAAATTATAATTATACTCATAATATAAAGGTGCATAGCTTCCCACAAAAGGTTTAGGTACTAAAAGACGTCTTGATTTATAAGGGTTCGGTACAGAAATAACTTTTTTTCCATTAGTGTTAATATAATAAAAATTGTCATTTTCTTTTCTAACCAAAGCCAACCCGTTAGCAGTAAAGTTAGTTGCATAAATATAATCTTCAGTAATCCGTTCATTTTTTTTATTAATGAAAAAGAATTTATCTTTTAATACAAGGGCAACTCCATTATAAAAAGAATTTGCCTTTTTATACTCTGGATTAATTACAATATTCCCTTGTTGGTCACGATATCCATATTTACCATTACAATTTTTAAAGGGTAGAAAGCTCAAAATAAAGCTCCTTTCTAGGAAAATTTAATTACACTATAATTGAAGAGCAATTTATTAAAAAGTCTTAATAATTCAATAATTCTGCCCCGTTAACTTAATAAGGTTTTTTTGATGAAAGAGGTATAAGTTCCACTTTTTGATACAAATTCGAATTCTGCTTATTCAAGTAACTTGCCCCGTTAGTACAATTACTTCAACAAAATAAGCGATAATCCTTCTTGGACTATCGCTCCCCTTAGCTGAAGTAAATTTGTTTACAAACCTAAATGAGTTTGATATTGATATTTAATAGTATCGAAAAAGAATCTAAGAAAGTTTTGAGTTGCTCTTTATCCAAGTTCTTGCAATTACTGTTGCACAACACATCCCTAAACCCGTCAAACCATACAGGAAGTAACTTTTTTTAAGCTCATCTTTTCTAATATCATCTCTTTCGTCTTTATCTTCTGCTTTTCCATACATATGAATTACTGTATCTGTTCTTTTTTTCATTCCATATCTAATGGTTTTTCCTAATTCAGTTAATGCTTCTGTAGGTTTGCCAGTAATACCTTTTGCTGTATCTACTGCCTTTTTCCGAAATCCCTCTTTTATCTCCTTTCTATCATCTAATGAAACCACATTTTCACTATTGCCCACATTTTCATCCCCTTTCTATTATTCGTAAGTATATTTATATTACGTTCGCTTTTGATAGAAGGTTTCAATTTTTTGTTGCTTTCCTACTATTGTAGAAACTCTTTCTTTTAGTAAACTGCTCCTTTAGTTTAAGTATAATTTTTTACAATCTTCCTAGTTATTAAAGCTACTTAAAGTTGATTCATTTTATTTATTAGGTCTTCTTTACTTGGATTGGCGTATAAAAGAGTTGTATGAATGTTACTGTGGCCTGCCTGGTTAGCAACCTCGTGAACGCTTAATCCACTTTTAATAGCGTGTGAACAGAAAAAATGCCTGAGATCGTGAGGTGTAATTTCTTTTCCAATTTTTCCGCTGAAATCCTTAAAAAGCTTATTAACCGTTGTGCGATCTAGTCGCTTGTTTCGATTACTGACAAAGACAAAATTGTTTTCGATTCCTTGCTTTTCTCTTTCTTTTAACCACGATTGAAATGGCATTTTTACTTTATCATTCATAAAAACAGTTCTTGTTTTGCTCCCCTTTCCATCCATTATAAGGATTTCACGAGATATTACATTAAAGTCGCTCATTTTGAGATTCAGTGCTTCCGATATCCTTAATCCGGCATATGCAAGTAAGCTGACAATGGAATAATTTCGCTTGTTTCCACTATCTAGTATCAGTTGTCGAAATTTTTCTACGTCTTTATATTCTACTTTGGCAAGTGAAGCGTATTGTTGCTGTACTTTTACATAATCCTTCTTTTTTATAACCATTTCTTCCTGCACTTTCTGATCAATCAGAAACTCATTAAATTTTGCCAAGGCATTTAACTTAGTATTTATAGTTTTTGGTTTGGAGTTCTTCACAGTTTTTAAAAAGGAAATGTACTCCCTAATATTCTCTTGGTGCAATTTCTTAAATGTAACGTCCTTTGATTGATCAAACCAAATTAGAAACCCAGAAACCGTTTGGATATACCCTTTAATGGTATTTTCACTTTTCCCCTCAGCCTGGAGAAACTCTTGAAATAAATCTATCAAACATTTATCCCTCCCTTCTATAAACTATGTTGAATAAATCTTCAAAACCCTTCAAATAAATTATGTTGAATTTGTTTACCAATACCATACTGAATTTCCTCATAAAGTCAACATAGTTTATCTTATGTTGAATTGTAATTCCTCAATTCTCTATAACAACAAAGTACCATTTAAATTCTTACTTAATACTTCCTAGGAGTTTCTTACAACACTTCCCAGAAAAGATATCCAATACTTATACTTAAAAGGTATATCATCTATATTTTGTGGAAAAATATTGATACGACTAGAGTAGCAAATGTGATCAAGGCCAAGATCGTCATTCGTTACAAAAAAAGGATCACTATACATTAGTGGTCCTTTTTTATTGCAACAATAACTCATTTACTTTTTGTTTAATTTCTGCTTTCATAAATTTCATTATTAAACACGAATATAACTAATTTTTTTGTTCACTTATTATAACTCTGCCCCGAGTATGGTTTTTAATTCAGAGTAAGTTAATTTATCCAGAGATTAAAATAAAGACCACCCTTTTTTCTCATTGCCATAAGAGATCCATTTTATTTTTTAGTTTGTCTATAATCCCTGCTTTAGCATTTGTCAAAGCCTTGTCTCCTTGCAGTTTTACAACCCAAATATCATAATTACAAGCTGCTTCAAATAAATTTGAAAATGTTCCTTTTGGGACGCGTTTTTTTACTCTTGGATCATAAACAAAGATTCTAAATCTTTTGCTTCCATTCTTCAAAACTTTTTCAAAAGCACCTATAACCCCAGTTTTATTTCTCATCCCGGCTTTATGAGCCGCTGCACGGCTATTACAATTCTTATGGCTAAAAGCTATATTTTCTGTGTCAAAAAAAGATTGATATGGATTACTTGCTTCTCTCCAATCTTCAATGTGCTCAAGACTGAACTCTTCTCTGGAACAAATTTCTTTGTTACATCGATAACAGTTTAAAATACTACCATTCTTCAATCGAGCTAAATAAAAGATAAAATTTCTACGCAAAAGGGATCTGGAATACGAATCAGACACCCCTAACTGTGGTAACACTCTGTCACTACGTTTCGGAAATCTCTTTAATAACTCAACATCAAATATTTTATTGTCCAACAACATTTGGTGAGTTACAACACGTTGACCATAAACTTCAATAGCTTTCCTATCCCAAGCTTCTTTTGCTTCATCCATAGTAGAAAAATCACCAATACGCTCCCAAATTCCGTTAATGCTGATTCTAGCACGATATGGCCTGGTCTTATTCTTTATTTTAATTATTCCTTTACTTTCAACAGCATATCGCGTACGACTACTCTTTGAATTGCACCCCGGATGGCTTAAGGCAATGTTTTCCATATCAAAGAAAAGCTCTTTTGCGTTTATTCTTCCATCCCAATCTTCTTTGTGATCGATTTGACAATCTTTAAAAGATAAAATTCTTGCTTCTTCTTTTGTTTTCCCATTCTCTAAGCATCTAAAGCAGTAATCCATAGAATTGTCCTGTGCTAACTTGAATAAAACCAAAGGATCTAATTTTGCGTGTGCACTTGATTTTTTCATTCCTAATTTCTCGAAGTAATTCTTATCGATATTCATTTCTCATCAATTCCTTTCTTTTCTCGCTTCTTAACCGGTCATAAATTATCATCTCCAATCCAATCTATTATTATACAAATATACTTTTTTATGTTTTTACCAACATATTTTCTTAAGTAAAAAAAAATAAATAAGGTTGATTTTTTAATAGAAAAAATATAAATAAGGAAGAACTATGTAAGTAAATAATCTAAAATTTAATAAAAAAATTAAACATTTTTTTTAAAAAAGTTGGTTTTCACAAAAAAAATAAAATATAATTCGTTCAATAAAATTTATTATCTTTTAAAAATAATAAAGGAGAAAAAAATGACAAAAAGTACATTAAAAAATAAAAACACAATTAGCTCTAATGAATTTATAAACAACTCTACATATACAGAAGGTATCCAGCAATTATTTGTGAATTTAAAAATACCTATTCCACCTGAATCTATTCTCATCTCTAAAGTAGAGTTGCAGGAACTAAAGCAAGTTCAATTATCAGGTGTTTATTGGTCAATGAAAGATCTCGAAAAGAGGGTAAATCGAAAAAACGAATGGATTAAAGAAAATATACTTTATCCTTCAAAGTTCCGGAAATTACTTGACGTTGAGAAAGGTGGATTTGTATTCTACCCAAAATCGAAAGGACAAACTTGGTCATTCCAAGCATTAAAGATGGCCAAGTTTTTGGATGAAAATTTCACACAAATTTTCTCCTAATAATAATCTTGTTGTTAATTCACTATATTCTAAAATGTTTTTTTTATTTTTTCACAAATTTTGGAGTTAACAATTAAAATCATTACAGTACATTACAAAATTCCTAAATAAATCGATAGAAAGTGATGAAAATGACTCGCCAATCAATATACTGCCAAAGTGGCAGTATATATCTAGTCACACAGTAATTAAAAAAACAGGGGGAAGGAATCAAATGGCTAGTTACCAAAAAAGAGGGAAAACGTGGCAATATACTATAAGTCACACTGTAAATGGTAAAACACAACTAATTAGAAAAGGAGGATTTAATAAAAGAAAGGAAGCCGAAGTTGCTGCTACTGAATTAGAGGCTCAGCTCAATAAAGGTATAGTCCCACACTTAGTTCCAATTCCTATTGATGAGTATTTCGACAATTGGGTTGATCTATATAAATCAACCTCAATAACCCACACAACAATGTTACATTATGAGTACACTTCAAAAGCAATTAAATCATACTTCGGTAGTAAACCACTCCAACAAATCAAACGACACGATTATCAAGCTTTTCTAAATGATTTTGGGAAGAATAAATCTAAAGAAACAGTTGAAAAAGTAAATTCACATATTCGAGCTTGCGTGCAAGATGCCGTTGAAGAGCAAATTATACCTCATAATTTTACAAGAAAAGCAAAATTAACGTGGTCAACACCACAAAAAAAACCAGAGGAAAAACACTTGAATTTTGAAGAAAGTCAAGCGTTATTAAAGGAACTATATAAACGCCTTGATCAAGGCTTAGGTTATTATTTAATATTATTGGGCTTAGTATCTGGTATGCGTTTTGCTGAGATAATAGGATTAACTCGTAATGATTTTAATTTTAAAGATAGTACTATCACAATAAATAAAACGTGGGGTTATATGAAACGATCACCGGAAGGATTTGGACCTACAAAAAATGAACAATCAAACCGAACAATCAAAATAGACAAAATTACAATGAATGAGTTTAAAAAACTCTTTCTGGCTTCAGCTAATAATTTGCATCAGTTAGTTTTTTATAGTCAGGCATCTAAGTATAAAGTAATTAGTAACACGAATGCTAATAAGCTACTGAGAAAAATATTGATTGAACTAGGTATAGAATCAATTACTATGCACGGTTTAAGACATACTCACGCAAGTGTTTTATTGTACAAAAAGGTTTCAATTCATTATATAAGTGAACGATTAGGCCACGCAGACATTAATACAACGTTAAGTGATTATTCCCACGTTATTAAAGAATTACGTGAAAATGATGAAAAGGAAACAATAGATATTTTCGAGAGTATGGTTGTGTAAAAACATAACTTCTTTAAACTTCACATTGGCCTAGTTTATAAATTTTAAAGATCCTTGGTATTATTGCCGAGGATCTTTTTGAATTTGTGTAAAATTGTTTTACCCTCATAATCCCCGAAATTTTCTGAGGTCATATTTTAGTACTGTTGTAACTTTATTACTAAGTACTAAAATAGAGGAATTTATATAAATATGGTCTTTTAACAAATCCGCAAAATAATCAAAACTCCACACATTTCACACAAACTTTATGTGTAAAATGTGTGTAAAATAAAATCTTTTCTATTCGTTTTCAATCGTATTCTCTAAAAACAAAAAAGGCCATAAATGCTGATTTATCAACATTTATGGCCTTTTTGTCGTCTTTTAAATGAACTAGATTGAAC